>NZ_CP015993.1 GCF_001708505.1 Pseudomonas sp. TCU-HL1 | reverse complement strand
ACTTCGGCCCTTCTCGATGCTGGTCGGCCCGAAGACGTTGTGGCCTTGCAGCAGCTTCGCCGGTGATGCCTTGAGCTCGACACCCGGCATGAGGCGCTTGCCCAAAGACTGGTGAAATACCTTGAAAGCCAGCGGCGTAAAACCGGTGCTCAGCGATTCCCAAACGTGGCGCAGGTAGTCGGCTTCAAGTTTGCCGCCCTCCCTATGCTGATTTGACCTTGGAGCGGAACGCCGAGGGTTGAGAGGTCAACTATGTGCACCGGATCGGAGCGCCCTTCGACACCCAAGAGCTCGATGAACTCGGTGCGGAAGGGGACGAAAAGGTGCAGTTTTCGAGCATGTGACCGCGCATTCCCTGCTGATGCATGCATGCATGCAAGTAACATTTGCGCGAAATGTATACGCGTACTCATGCATACGTCACACACAAGTAACATGCATGCACGTAGACTTTTGGAGGATTTCCGACGATGGGTAATGGCACTATGCCTGCGACGCTGCGACTGACCGCGACAGAACAAGAGCTGTTGCGGAAAAAATGCATTGAAATCAATAAGTTACTGATCAAGCAGGGCCGTCAGCCCATCAAGGACAGTGAGCTAGCTCACTTTTTGCTTGAGAATCAGTCACTTACGTTGAGGTAGGTGAAGAAGGAAGCCTAACCCTCGACGTGCGGTAACCCACCCCAAAGTCTCACCATGAGACAAAAGTCCACCATTAGAGATGGTGGACCCTGCCCGCTACGCGACCAGGGCGAAGCACCAGCCAAAGCGCCGCGGGAAACGCCCGCTAATTCCATGAGCGTTGGCCACTCAGCCGCTGGCCGTCCTGGGAGACTGCCACCCGGCCAGATCGGCACGCGGCAGGGTTGGAAATCAGGGCGCGGGGTGGTCGTTGCGCGGCGACCAGGGCGAGTTACGCGAATAGGCCTCCATCGGGCGACCCGGTCCGCTGGGGCCTTTTCATTGCCCGGAGTGCGGCCGCTTCGCGGGTGTCGGCGCAGGAACCGCAGCGGGAACAGTCCAGGCCGTGCGGGCGCCTAATGCCCTGCGGGCAGTCGAGGCGGCGAAATTCATTTTGCGTAACGTAACGGATATTCAGACGAACGGTCGTATTTATCGTTACGTAACGCTGGCCTATTTATCGTTACGTTACTATAATTACTCCATGCCCACCCGGAATGGAGTCCCCGCAATGAAAATTCACTGGTCTTTGAAAGGGCCGCTGCTGTTTGTCCTGGTGTCGATATTGGCCTGGCCGTTGTGGTACTGGCTCTACTCGGAAACGTCCTGGCTTGCGTGCGCCGTCACGGCTCTTTTTGGCCTTGTCTTCGCGATTCCGCAATACAAGCCGCGCAAAGGGGATGAAGCATGATCGACCGCCCAGGACAAACAGACCCAGCCCCTGCCCCTGGACGAGCAGCCGACCAAGCCGAAGCGTGGGCGTCCGACCACCGGAAAAGCCCTGAGCAACGCTGAGCGGCAGAAGGCCTACAGGGAACGCGCTAAAGCGCAACGTAACGAAAAAACCGAGAAGCCAGCCGAAGACATGCAATACCTGGCAGACCGACTGGCGGAGGCTTGGGCAGAAGTGAACGACCTGAAATCCAAGCTGGAACTGGCCGAGGCCCGTGCAGACGCCATGGGCAACGAGCTAGCCATCGAGAAGTCAAAGCGCTACGGCAAACAGGCCGCAGAAGCCGGCCTACAACGTCGAATGCAAATTCCTGGGCATGAGGGTCTGGGAAAAGATTGGCGAACCAACCGAAAAGCATTACGCAATCGACTTTGCACGGGAGCGAGCCGAACGAAACCCAGGCACCACCTGGAGAGCGATACCGGCTGGAGAGATATTCACCTTCAAGAAGTCGAAAACGAAAGCGTAACGTAACGCTAAATATCCATAATCGCCCTGCAGGCCGCTTGCAGGGCTTCCAACCTAGCGTCGAAATCGGCGCCCTCCCGGTCCAACTGGGCCACCCTACTCCGCAGTTTACGAACCTCGGCAACCAGCCTCGGGTAGTCCACTAAAATATGGGTTACGGCGTCCTCTACGTGCCGCTGGGGCGCGTAGAGCAAGGCATCGCGGGCGATATGGTCGGGTATGTCGAGAAGAGGCATCGCATAAAGACGTTACATTAAATCGGCCTCGGAGCTTACAGCATTGTCCGAAGCCGATTAAACGTAACGTTACGATTATGCGAAGCCTAGGGTTAAAGCGATGGCGGCCACCAGGGCCAGAATCACCCATACGCCGGAGCCTATCGAGCGTCGATGAATCTCGACCTCAACAGCTGGCTGAACAGTCGAACGCTGAAACTCCTGGTCCGGAGGTTAGCACTCACAAGGTCCTTGGTATGCGGCTGGAGTCTTCGACGACGGTAACCCGAGTCTCAAGCGCTTGAGGGGCCGCCGACGTACCGGCCGCGCGGAGCGCGTCCGGCCCGCCCTCGGCCGGCTGCTTGAAATCAGGTTTCGTATGGTCGAAGAAACCATTCTCCACCATGTCCATACAGGCTTCGAACGGGATATCCATGCGACTGCCTTGCTGGCTCAGGCAGCTACAACCGTAACGCTCGTGACGGCGAATGCCGACCTTCAAGCTGGAGCGCTTGCGCTCGATCCAGTCCGGCGATTTGGTCGCGTAACAGCTCGGCTTCGGAAAGGAAACCGGACGCGTCAGCTCGTCGTAGATCGGCGCCGATGACGGCACACCAGCAATGGCGCGGCGTCCGTTCAGCAATGTATTCCGCGGTGGTCTTGTGGGGCTGCTGCTGCGATGAAGACGACGCCGATGCCGCTGGAGCCGCCGCAGCGGCAGGCGTGGCCGCCGATTTCGCCGGTTCAGCCACGGTCGCTTCCGATGCCTCGGTAAAGCTGCTCAGCCGCGTGTAGACGTAACCGCCCAGGGCGCCAATCAGCGCCAAGGCCCCGACCAGCGCGAAAGCCGCCCTGGGAATGCGGAACTTGAAATGGTGCTCGGTACCGTCCTTGACCGACTCATAGCAGCCGAAATAGGTCTTATCGATGGTGATCCGTGTGCTTTCGCCATTCTGGAATTCCAGCTTGTTCTTATTGACCGTCATTCGGGCTTCTGGAACACCCAGCGTTTGATGACCTGGCCACCGTTGCCCCGGTGGTAATGCACATGCATGTTGCACAGCTCGCGCATGTGCGCATCGATCAATAGCGGGCTTTGCGTGATGCAATGCAGCTCATGGCCATCCTTACGCATGATCTCGAGGCGACTCGCATACTCTGGCACCTTGGCACCCTGAGGCCGCACACGAAACCACGTCTGCGCCTCATCGATCACGATCATAGAGTTAGCCGGCAGATCAAACCAACGATCCGGGAAGTCGAACGGCAGCCACTTAGCCTTAATGGCCGGGTGATCCGGCTTAAATCCCGTTACGTTGCAGTAATAGACCACCCTCCCCTCTGCATACGCTTTGCTATCAACTTCCTTGATGGTGTTCAGGGTTTTGCCGTTGCCCTGGAGGCCAGTGCGCAGAATAAACATGATCAGTTCCCCACATGACCCAGCGACGATTTCTTACCGGTGGCCGAACTCATGCCGGAAAGAACCGCGCGCGCCGTTACAGCGGACAACACGATATTGATTGCGACATCGAGCTTAATCAGCCCCATCACTGCAAGAACATCAGCGGGCATCCCGGTAATACTGCCGAGCAAATACGTCCGCACCGTCGATAACAACGCCGTAATACCGATATACGTCACCGTACCAATACCAGCGAAGTCAGAATCTTGGCCGCAAGCGGACCAACTATCGTACTGAGAAACAGGAATATAGCTGGCATTTAATCACCTCCGAAGGCGCGGCCGACGTACACCGCGAAGAACAACGACGCCAGCCCGACACAGAGGAAGCTAAGGGCGGTCGAGTACTGGCAGATGAAGGACCAGGAGAAGGTCACAGATGCGTTAGCGGTTTCGAGGTACAGCGTCCGATCCGTCGGGCAATACGACGGCAGCCAACGCGCAGCAGACGGCCGCTAAACAATGAAGCCGCATCGATCTCCGACTTCTGCAACTGATATTCCGACTTGGCCGCTTCCGCCTGGACCGAAGACGACTGCGACGGCCAATCCAGCGAACAGCGCATGTCCTTCGCCTGCCGCAACACCGCGCAATCTATAGCGTCACCCGCACAGCTCAGGGCCGCTGAACAGCCCTCCCCGGCTACCTCGCGCTTAGGTTCTTCCTCTTCCTGAGGTTGTTCTTCCTGGTCGGGATTCTCTTCGGGGACACCAGCATCCGAAGTCGTGTCCTGAGATACCTGCTGACCATCCTTGTTATGCGTAGTAGTAATGTTTGTGTCGTAGTCAAAGTAATTATCCCCGTAACGAATGTTAAAAGTCGTCTGACTAGTCGTCGAAGTTGTCCCGTAGTGCCATCGGTCCGCGTATACGTGCCGGTGGTAGTGGAAGTTGGACCCGTCACCGTACTAGGCCCGCTGATCGAGGCGGGCTCTGCTTTTGCAGGTCGTCGTAACAGCCCTGCGGATTCGTAGATCCCTCGCAGGACTCCTTCAAAAGATCACGGAGCCATGCGGCGCCTTGATTCGCCAACACCGTGTCGGCGCTGCTGAAATCCGCTTCGGTCAAATCAGTCTTGAGCGACACGACCTCATTGACTGTAATGGCCCTGGCACCCGTCATCGGCCAGTAATTAGGGTTAGCCGTATACCCCATGTTGGTCTGAGTGCAATTGTTCCTGAATTGCGTATAGCCCGAAGGCCCGCCAAAAGCCCCGGTAGACGAACTCGGCCACACCCCCACCGCATACAACACACCACCGTACGTCGTAAGGTTAATTTTATTGAGCGTCTGCGAGGCAGGTAACGAAGAGCAAATATACTGCGGCTGAAAACTGTTGCCCCTTGCTGGAAACCGGCAGCGCATCGACCGTTTCGGTTTTCTTCTGCACCTTGGTGTTGTCGTCGCTCATGACCCAACTAACAGCCGCCAAAGCTGCCGTCGTCGCTGCACCTATTGCAACCTGACCCGGATTGGTTTTGACCAAATTCTTAAACTTGGTACTGATGCCGCTGACCGGAACCTTAACTTTGCCTTGACCGTAACAGCAGTTTTCTTGGTGGTATCGCCCAACCAACCCTTCTTCTCAGCCTCCAGCAGCAAGTCACTATTCGACTTCGTCGGCACGAACCCCGCGATGGGCGAGCCGTTCGCCAACTGGTTCAGCGTGGTCGCCGGACCCGCCTTGATGTACGGATTGACCTTGACCCGTTCCGTCGCCAGCGCGGCACTAGATACGGCCAAAAAGGACCAAACCGAAAGCCAGCGTAATAACGACGAGGTAATAGACATTCGGATCAAACTCCATTTTCAGCCCCTCAGAAGCGAAAAGCCCCGGCAAGCCGGGGCAGTTGAACGGGTGTTGCTTACAGCGCCTTCCGCAGCCATTTCAGGGCGGCGATGGCGATAATCACGCCGATCACCAGGGCGCCCAGGGCGAGCGCGTCAGTCTTGCCATCGGTCATGGCAGTGGTGACGCCGGTGTCCAGGCAGCCTGGGCGGATTGGATGGAGAGAACGCCGACAGCAGCAGCGGCGCCGATGGAGCGGGACAGCAGTTTCACGTTACGCATGTTTCACCTCACAGGGCTTTTTTCAGGGCTAGGATCGCGAACACAACCGCGAACAGGACCAAAGCCCCATCCTTCAGTTGCACCGCTTCTTCAAGGGTCATGGACCCGGCTCCAACCGGCTCGGTCTGGAGCGTGCCGGAGCAAACGGGCGAACCGTCCCCAGCGACAGTCCAGGCAACGGAACAGGTCAGGAGATACGACATGCTCAGGCCGCTACAGCCGGCTTGAGCTGGAGATTCAGGGGCTTGCCGTCGCCCGACAGGAACAGGTCATGGCCGGCGTTGCCGGACTTCGACGCCCACGTGGCAACGAAGACCGGAACGGCCACCTGCTTGCCCTTGAGCTGGTCCCACACGTGGTTGATGCCCTTCTCCATCAGGGCTTTGGAAATCTTCACCACCACGGTTTTGCGCTCGGCGATGCCGTAGCGGTTGACGTCCTCGACCTCCAACAGAATCTGGTTGTCGGTGAACTGGTTCTGACCCACGGTGCGGGTCGAAGAGTTGAAGCCGTGGCACAGGCCGATCTGAACGAGAGACATGGGGTTACCTCACAGGGGTGCATTGGAGGGCGGTTGCCCGGTTGGAAAGCGTCGGTTTGGGGCTGCGCGGAGCAGCTGGAGAACGGGCCCAGAAGCCCAAGCGCTGGATTGCCAGCAGGCCCAGGGCGAGCCAGAAAATGGTTTCGCAGGTGGCGGCGATCATTGGTCGGCTTCCCATACTTCGACGCCATCGGTTTCGTCGGCGTCGAGGCCGAGTGCCTGGATAGCCATCGGCAACGCTTCATCGCGAGTGCATGCGGTAAGCGCAGTGATCGTCAGGCAGTAAATGCCCTGGTGAACGACGTCCCATTTGACCGACGTATCGAGCTTCATGCCGTCGCCGGGTTTGCCAGATGCTTCGTAGATCATCACGCGGCCTCCACGCTGGGTTCGACGTACCAGTCAGGACGCTGGGCGCTGAAATCGACCTGCACGAAGCGGAGCAGCGGGACCACGTTGTTGCTGCGGTCGTGCTCGTGGAGCTTCTGGAGCGCAGCCTTCGAAAGGCCCGCCTCGCAGAGGTCGGCGGTGTGCCGGTAGAAGGTTGCCCGAGACATGGAATTCATCGTCTCGTCCCAGCCGTAATCCTTCAGGCTTCGGTAGGTCCGAAACAGGTTACGGGCGTAACTCTCGTCCGGCTTGCCGTCGACAAAGATCGGAGGAACAACGACACCCGCCTCGGTGCGCTCCTTCGTCCACTTGCCTTTTGCCGGTTTCGTGAACTTCTCAAGCAGTGCGGCCAGCACTTTTTCGTCATCAATCACTCGCATCTGGATACCCTCAAAGGCCGCGAAAAGATCCGCTGTAACCGCTTGCCAGCACTCCTGAATCAGGCAGCGCCCCTCCCCTTCGAGGCCCTGCTGGTAGGCGATCAGATCAACAAGCCGCGACGGGATGCCGCGACGTTCAAGCCACCGATGCATGACCGTGGCTTCCATACGGAGCAGGTAACGGACCCACTCCTGAAGGCGCGAATCAGACATGACCCGCGCAGATCGAGCAGCCGAAAGGTCCGACCGCCCTGCCCGCTTCAATTCATCCAGCTGGGCTTGATACTCGGTGTGCTTGAGATAGGCCTTCAGCCGCTTCAGACGGGATTCTTTGGCGCCCCAATAGGCCGAGGTCTGGTAGTTGTCGCCACGGCTCTTGGTGTGGCCGTTGCTGACGTTGGTCAGAGCCTGAATGACCTGAAGCGCGGTGCGCTCATCTGGCAGGCGACTGGAATAGGTGCAGTCCAGGGCGTAGACCTGAGTAGCCGAGATATCGAGCTTGGCGAACAGTTCGGGATAGGTTCCGGCCAGCCACTTGAACATGACTTCGGCGCCCTTCTCGATGCTGGTCGGCCCGAAGACGTTGTGGCCTTGCAGCAGCTTCGCCGGTGATGCCTTGAGCTCGACACCCGGCATGAGGCGCTTGCCCAAAGACTGGTGAAATACCTTGAAAGCCAGCGGCGTAAAACCGGTGCTCAGCGATTCCCAAACGTGGCGCAGGTAGTCGGCTTCAAGTTTGCCGCCCTCCCCTATGCTGATTTGACCTTGGAGCGGAACGCCGAGGGTTGAGAGGTCAACTATGTGCACCGGATCGGAGCGCCCTTCGACACCCAAGAGCTCGATGAACTCGGTGCGGAAGGGGACGAAAAGGTGCAGTTTGTCGAGCATGTGACCGCGCATTCCCTGCTGATGCATGCATGCATGCAAGTAACATTTGCGCGAAATGTATACGCGTACTCATGCATACGTCAACACAAGTAACATGCATGCACGTAGACTTTTGGAGGATTTCCGACGATGGGTAATGGCACTATGCCTGCGACGCTGCGACTGACCGCGACAGAACAAGAGCTGTTGCGGAAAAAATGCATTGAAATCAATAAGTTACTGATCAAGCAGGGCCGTCAGCCCATCAAGGACAGTGAGCTAGCTCACTTTTTGCTTGAGAAATCAGTCACTTACGTTGAGGTAGGTGAAGAAGGAAGCCTAACCCTCGACGTGCGGTAACCCACCCCAAAAGTCTCACCATGAGACAAAAGTCCACCATTAGAGATGGTGGACCCTGCCCGCTACGCGACCAGGGCGAAGCACCAGCCAAAGCGCCGCGGAACGCCCGCTAATTCCATGAGCGTTGGCCACTCAGCCGCTGGCCGTCCTGGGAGACTGCCACCCGGCCAGATCGGCACGCGGCAGGGTTGGAAATCAGGGCGCGGGGTGGTCGTTGCGCGGCGACCAGGGCGAGTTACGCGAATAGGCCTCCATCGGGCGACCGGTCCGCTGGGGCCTTTTCATTGCCCGGAGTGCGGCCGCTTCGCGGGTGTCGGCGCAGGAACCGCAGCGGGAACAGTCCAGGCCGTGCGGGCGCCTAATGCCCTGCGGGCAGTCGAGGCGGCGAAATTCATTTTGCGTAACGTAACGGATATTCAGACGAACGGTCGTATTTATCGTTACGTAACGCTGGCCTATTTATCGTTACGTTACTATAATTACTCCATGCCCACCCGGAATGGAGTCCCCGCAATGAAAATTCACTGGTCTTTGAAAGGGCCGCTGCTGTTTGTCCTGGTGTCGATATTGGCCTGGCCGTTGTGGTACTGGCTCTACTCGGAAACGTCCTGGCTTGCGTGCGCCGTCACGGCTCTTTTTGGCCTTGTCTTCGCGATTCCGCAATACAAGCCGCGCAAAGGGGATGAAGCATGATCGACGCCCAGGACAAACAGACCCAGCCCCTGCCCCTGGACGAGCAGCCGACCAAGCCGAAGCGTGGGCGTCCGACCACCGGAAAAGCCCTGAGCAACGCTGAGCGGCAGAAGGCCTACAGGGAACGCGCTAAAGCGCAACGTAACGAAAAAACCGAGAAGCCAGCCGAAGACATGCAATACCTGGCAGACCGACTGGCGGAGGCTTGGGCAGAAGTGAACGACCTGAAATCCAAGCTGGAACTGGCCGAGGCCCGTGCAGACGCCATGGGCAACGAGCTAGCCATCGAGAAGTCAAAGCGCTACGGGCAAACAGGCCGCAGAGCCGGCCTACAACGTCGAATGCAAATTCCTGGGCATGAGGGTCTGGGAAAAGATTGGCGAACCAACCGAAAAGCATTACGCAATCGACTTTGCACGGGAGCGAGCCGAACGAAACCCAGGCACCACCTGGAGAGCGATACCGGCTGGAGAGATATTCACCTTCAAGAAGTCGAAAACGAAAGCGTAACGTAACGCTAAATATCCATAATCGCCCTGCAGGCCGCTTGCAGGGCTTCCAACCTAGCGTCGAAATCGGCGCCCTCCCGGTCCAACTGGGCCACCCTACTCCGCAGTTTACGAACCTCGGCAACCAGCCTCGGGTAGTCCACTAAAATATGGGTTACGGCGTCCTCTACGTGCCGCTGGGGCGCGTAGAGCAAGGCATCGCGGGCGATATGGTCGGGTATGTCGAGAAGAGGCATCGCATAAAGACGTTACATTAAATCGGCCTCGGAGCTTACAGCATTGTCCGAAGCCGATTAAACGTAACGTTACGATTATGCGAAGCCTAGGGTTAAAGCGATGGCGGCCACCAGGGCCAGAATCACCCATACGCCGGAGCCTATCGAGCGTCGATGAATCTCGACCTCAACAGCTGGCTGAACAGTCGAACGCTGAAACTCCTGGTCCGGAGGTTAGCACTCACAAGGTCCTTGGTATGCGGCTGGAGTCTTCGACGACGGTAACCCGAGTCTCAAGCGCTTGAGGGGCCGCCGACGTACCGGCCCGCGCGGAGCGCGTCCGGCCGCCCTCGGCCGGCTGCTTGAAATCAGGTTTCGTATGGTCGAAGAAACCATTCTCACATGTCCATACAGGCTTCGAACGGGATATCCATGCGACTGCCTTGCTGGCTCAGGCAGCTACAACCGTAACGCTCGTGACGGCGAATGCCGACCTTCAAGCTGGAGCGCTTGCGCTCGATCCAGTCCGGCGATTTGGTCGCGTAACAGCTCGGCTTCGGAAAGGAAACCGGACGCGTCAGCTCGTCGTAGATCGGCGCCGATGACGGCACACCAGCAATGCGCGGCGTCCGTTCAGCAATGTATTCCGCGGTGGTCTTGTGGGGCTGCTGCTGCGATGAAGACGACGCCGATGCCGCTGGAGCCGCCGCAGCGGCAGGCGTGGCCGCCGATTTCGCCGGTTCAGCCACGGTCGCTTCCGATGCCTCGGTAAAGCTGCTCAGCCGCGTGTAGACGTAACCGCCCAGGGCGCCAATCAGCGCCAAGGCCCCGACCAGCGCGAAAGCCGCCCTGGGAATGCGGAACTTGAAATGGTGCTCGGTACCGTCCTTGACCGACTCATAGCAGCCGAAATAGGTCTTATCGATGGTGATCCGTGTGCTTTCGCCATTCTGGAATTCCAGCTTGTTCTTATTGACCGTCAGTTCGGGCTTCTGGAACACCCAGCGTTTGATGACCTGGCCACCGTTGCCCCGGTGGTAATGCACATGCATGTTGCACAGCTCGCGCATGTGCGCATCGATCAATAGCGGGCTTTGCGTGATGCAATGCAGCTCATGGCCATCCTTACGCATGATCTCGAGGCGACTCGCATACTCTGGCACCTTGGCACCCTGAGGCCGCACACGAAACCACGTCTGCGCCTCATCGATCACGATCATAGAGTTAGCCGGCAGATCAAACCAACGATCCGGGAAGTCGAACGGCAGCCACTTAGCCTTAATGGCCGGGTGATCCGGCTTAAATCCCGTTACGTTGCAGTAATAGACCACCCTCCCCTCTGCATACGCTTTGCTATCAACTTCCTTGATGGTGTTCAGGGTTTTGCCGTTGCCCTGGAGGCCAGTGCGCAGAATAAACATGATCAGTTCCCCACATGACCCAGCGACGATTTCTTACCGGTGGCCGAACTCATGCCGGAAAGAACCGCGCGCGCCGTTACAGCGGACAACACGATATTGATTGCGACATCGAGCTTAATCAGCCCCATCACTGCAAGAACATCAGCGGGCATCCCGGTAATACTGCCGAGCAAATACGTCCGCACCGTCGATAACAACGCCGTAATACCGATATACGTCACCGTACCAATACCCAGCGAAGTCAGAATCTTGGCCGCAAGCGGGACCAACTATCGTACTGAGAAACAGGAATATAGCTGGCATTTAATCACCTCCGAAGGCGCGGCCGACGTACACCGCGAAGAACAACGACGCCAGCCCGACACAGAGGAAGCTAAGGGCGGTCGAGTACTGGCAGATGAAGGACCAGGAGAAGGTCACAGATGCGTTAGCGGTTTCGAGGTACAGCGTCCGATCCGTCGGGCAATACGACGGCAGCCAACGCGCAGCAGACGGGCCGCTAAACAATGAAGCCGCATCGATCTCCGACTTCTGCAACTGATATTCCGACTTGGCCGCTTCCGCCTGGACCGAAGACGACTGCGACGGCCAATCCAGCGATCGGCAACGCTTCATCGCGAGTGCATGCGGTAAGCGCAGTGATCGTCAGGCAGTAAATGCCCTGGTGAACGACGTCCCATTTGACCGACGTATCGAGCTTCATGCCGTCGCCGGGTTTGCCAGATGCTTCGTAGATCATCACGCGGCCTCCACGCTGGGTTCGACGTACCAGTCAGGACGCTGGGCGCTGAAATCGACCTGCACGAAGCGGAGCAGCGGGACCACGTTGTTGCTGCGGTCGTGCTCGTGGAGCTTCTGGAGCGCAGCCTTCGAAAGGCCCGCCTCGCAGAGGTCGGCGGTGTGCCGGTAGAAGGTTGCCCGAGACATGGAATTCATCGTCTCGTCCCAGCCGTAATCCTTCAGGCTTCGGTAGGTCCGAAACAGGTTACGGGCGTAACTCGTCGGCTTGCCGTCGACAAAGATCGGAGGAACAACGACACCCGCCTCGGTGCGCTCCTTCGTCCACTTGCCTTTTGCCGGTTTCGTGAACTTCTCAAGCAGTGCGGCCAGCACTTTTTCGTCATCAATCACTCGCATCTGGATACCCTCAAAGGCCGCGAAAAGATCCGCTGTAACCGCTTGCCAGCACTCCTGAATCAGGCAGCGCCCCTCCCCTTCGAGGCCCTGCTGGTAGGCGATCAGATCAACAAGCCGCGACGGGATGCCGCGACGTTCAAGCCACCGATGCATGACCGTGGCTTCCATACGGAGCAGGTAACGGACCCACTCCTGAAGGCGCGAATCAGACATGACCCGCGCAGATCGAGCAGCCGAAAGGTCCGACCGCCCTGCCCGCTTCAATTCATCCAGCTGGGCTTGATACTCGGTGTGCTTGAGATAGGCCTTCAGCCGCTTCAGACGGGATTCTTTGGCGCCCCAATAGGCCGAGGTCTGGTAGTTGTCGCCACGGCTCTTGGTGTGGCCGTTGCTGACGTTGGTCAGAGCCTGAATGACCTGAAGCGCGGTGCGCTCATCTGGCAGGCGACTGGAATAGGTGCAGTCCAGGGCGTAGACCTGAGTAGCCGAGATATCGAGCTTGGCGAACAGTTCGGGATAGGTTCCGGCCAGCCACTTGAACATG